>NZ_JBHSQS010000002.1:471698-516708 GCF_042658605.1 Micromonospora vulcania
CGGGTAGTACCAGAGCGTGCCGTCGGGCTTCGTCGCCAACACATCCGCGTGGCCATCACCACTCACATCCGAAACATCGGTCCCCCCGGGCGGAGCGGATTGGTCACCGCAGTTGTTGCTCTTTCGGGTAACGCTGTAATCCGAGTTGTCGTGGGTGATCCCCGACCGTACGCCGTTGAACCACGACTCGATCTTGGCGCCGTCGCGCTGCTGCTCGAAGTGCAGGTGCGGGCCACTCGACTTGCCAGTGCTGCCAACCTTGCCCAACTGCTGACCGATCGTGACCCTCTGGCCAACCGTCACCATCGGTGGTTCCACCATGTGCAGGTAGAGGGTCTGCCAGCCCGACCCATGATCGATCTTCACGTAGTAGCCGCCACCGGTTCCCGGCGGACCGTTCGGGTTCGACGGCGTCCGCCCGCCAAGCGTGCCGTCGATGCCGGACCTGATAACCGTGCCCCCGTAGGATGCGAGGATCGGCCGATACCATGCCTCGCCCCTTGTTGGCGTCATGTCGATGTCGTAGTCGTCGTGACCTTCATAGGTGGCCAGCCGCCAGGTCTCCTGACAGGTGACTGGCAGCTGGAACAGGGGCCGCGGGCCGGCTGCGGTCGCCGGGCTGGCAACAACCACGGTGAACCCGGCACCGGCCGTCACGGCCGAGACGGCTACCGCGGCGAGGCGGCGATGAAGCGGTAGAGCCATGTCACTCCCTCGAACTCCTGACTCCGCCGGCCAGGCGAACTCCTGAACGGCGGAATCAGGGTGCCGCTCCCCGCACACGTCGCGGCGACGCCGCGAAGCCCGTAGGAAAGCCGTACCGGAGAGGCCGCCCACGAGTCGCCTGGGGGACCGGTCGTTGCTCGGCGAGTAGCGATCAAGGCCGATGAGGCGCATTTTAGTACGCTTTGCGAAGTTGGGATCATGAGCACTTGGAACACCGCTATCCTGACCGGTACGTCAGAAATGCAGGAAAGCGTTATACGGGGAGCGCCGAATGGACTTTGCCGACGTATTACGGCAGCATCGCCAGGCTGTCAATTTGAGCCAGCAGGAACTTAGTAAGAAAGCCGGACTCAGTGTCGCCACAATTCGTGATCTGGAACAGCGACGCACCCGGCATCCGCATCCGAGGTCGGTCCGAGCACTTGTCGAGGCACTGCGTCTCACCGGTCAGCAGGCGGCTAGCTTTCAGGAGAGAACTCGTTCAATTCAACCCAGCCGCCTCGACCCGGCAATTCCAGATCCTGAATTGGCGACGTCCTCAGCAACGCCGATCAGGATCGAGGTGCTCGGTCCGCTTGTTCTGAAACGGGGCGCAGCCCTTGTCAGCCTTCAATCCGAAGGGGCGCGGACCGTGGTTGGTCGGCTTGCGCTCAGCCCGGACCGCACCGTCCCGCGCGATCAGCTGATCGATCTTCTTTGGGGAGACCGCCCGCCGCCGGGAGCTGTCCGGCTCCTGCAAGCCTACGTAACGCGCGCCCGGCAGGTCCTCGAACCACTGCGACCGCCGCGCGAGCAGTCAAAAATCCTCATGCTCGTGCCCGGTGGATATCGCCTATCCTCAGCTCCCGGCCAGATTGACGTCGCACAATTTCGGCAACTCGTGCAGGAATCCGCTGACCCCGCTGACCCGACACGGGCGCTGACCCTGATCGAGACCGCTCTCGAACTGTGGCGGGACGACCCACTCTCCGACGTCCCACGGCTCCACGGCCATCCGCTGGTTTCCCGACTGGTCGAGGAAAAGATCGCCGCAACCTTGCTGTTCGCTCGAATCTGTGCAGCCCAGGACGCCCACCAGCGCGCCTTGCCGTTGCTGCGGGCCTTGTCCGAAAGCCACACCCTGCACGAACCCGTGCACCTCCGGCTGATCGCGGCGTTGGCCGAGACCGGTCACCAAGCCGAGGCACTGGCCGCGTATGGCAAGATCCGGGGGAGGCTGGCAGACGATCTGGGCATCGATCCCGGGCCAGAGCTCATCGAGCTGCATCAGCGCGTGCTTCGCCAGGAGGTGGTCCTTTCGCGGCCTGCCGGGGTGCCGCCAGCGCAATCGGCCGTCGAGAGGACCGGTCCCGTGCGGGGCGTGACCGCTCCGCCCCCTCAAGAGTTGCCCGCCGCTTCGGCATGCTTCATCGGTCGGTCGGCCGCGCTGGCGAAACTGAACAGCATCCTGCCGAGCAGCGACGGATTCGCACCAGCAGTGGCCATCGCGGCGATTGTTGGCACTGCTGGTGTGGGTAAGACGGCACTCGCAACACACTGGGCGCTCAAGGTCGTGGACCATTTCCCCGACGGACAACTGTACGTCGATCTGCACGGATATTCCACGGAGCCGCCTATGCAACCGATCGAGGTGCTCGGCGCCCTCCTCCGTTCGCTAGGAATTCGCCCGGACGCGATACCAGCAGACACTGACCGAGCAGCCGCGATGTATCGATCGATATTGGCCAGTCGGCGGGTGCTCGTCGTGCTGGACAATGCCCGCTCGGTGGAGCAGCTGCGTCCGTTGATTCCAGGCGGTGCTGGTTGCCTCGTCCTCGCCACCAGCCGCGATCGACTTACCGGGTTGGTGGCGCGCGAGGGAGCTCATCGCGTCTCGCTAGACGTCCTCACGCCGTATGAATCGCGTCGGCTGCTCAGTCACATGCTCAACGAACAGCGGGTGCTGGCGGAACCGGATGCCGCAGACCAGCTTGCCAATATCTGCGCTCATCTCCCGCTGGCGCTCCGCATCGCGGCGGCATACCTCGCAGACCATCGGCGACAGTCCATTGCCGACTACGTCAGTCTGCTGCAGGTGCCCGATCGACTCGCCACCTTAGGGGTCACGGATGACGCGGGTTCGGCGGTTAGGATCGCCTTCGACCTGTCGTATGCTGCGATTCCCCGCCAATCGCAGCGACTCTTCCAACTGCTCGGTCTAGTTCCCGGCCGGACCTACACGCCGAATGCCGCAGCCGCGCTCTACGGCACCACACAAGCCCACGCAGAACGAATGCTGGATCAGCTCGCGGCGGCCCATCTGGTGGAGGAGTGCGCGCCCGGTCGCTACACTTTCCACGGCCTGCTCCGGCACTACGCACACGAGCGCGCTACCTTATTGGGCGGGGTCGGCGAGACCAGGGCCTTGAACGGTCTACTCAACTGGTATGTGCACGGGGTGGGTGTGGCTGCCAAAATACTCTACCCGCAGCTGCTTCGCCCGGCGGAGCCAACGAATACCTCTATCATCCCGTCGCTTGTTCTTGAAGGCAAAGCCGAGGCTCTGGCGTGGCTGGACGATGAGTGGAATAACCTCCGAGCGGCCATTCAATGCGCCGCAGACCGGGGTAGATGGACGACGGTATGGCTACTAGCCGACGGACTTCGCGGCTATCTGTGGCAGCGGGTCGGTCCGACTAGCTGGCTAAGGGTGTCGCAAATGGGGCTGGCGGCCGCCAAGCATTCGAAGGATCCGGCGGCCGAGGCGGCGATGAACATGAGTCTAGGGCAGGTCTATTGCGTTCTTGGCGGTTCCCGAGCTGCCATCGAACACACCACTCTGGCGATGAGGATCAGCTCTCGGCTCGCCTGGTCGACACGCCGCGTGAGTGCCATTACGAATCTCGGCATAATCTATTCCGAATTTGGGCAGGCGGAGGCCTCGGCAAGACTCCACCGACGAGCTGTAAGGCATTGGCGACGGCAAGGACGGAGGTTGCAGGAGGCTGTCTCTCTGAACAATTTAGGTACAAGTTACCGGTTGATGGGGCGACTTGGGCAGGCCGTGGAGACTCTCGATAGAGGGCTGAGCCTGCTTGAGGAGAACGCACAGACGGGAGCGGCGCGGGCCGCCTTGCTCGAGTCGCTCGGGAGTACCTACCATGATCTCGGCCAGAATCAAAGGGCCTTGGTCGCGTTGTCGCGGTCGCTGACTATTTCACGTGAGTACGGCTACTTGAGACGAGAACTGAACGCTCTCATCGGGATCACCACTATTCGCGTGGCCGGGGGTGATCTTCAGATGGCAGCCAAGCTGGTGGGGGAGGTCGAAATTTTGTTCCAACAGGTGAGGGGGAGTTGTAATGATGGCGAATTCCTCAGCCTGATGGCCGCGCTTAGTGCAGCAGAGGGTGACCAGGAGAAGGCGATTCGCTGCTACGAACGTGCGCTGTCGTTCCGGCCCGCCCTGCGAGCCCATCCGCGGATCGTGGCCAAGCTGGGATTGGCCACCAGTTACGCGCGACTCGGGCATTCGACCGCCGCGAACAGTCACGCCGCCGGAGCCTTGGCGCTTGCCGATCGGAACCGGTACGCGATCCTGAAAGGACTGGCGTTAACCGCTCTCGCCGAGGCTCAGTTGTCCAGCGGCGAGCACGAGGAGGCCAAGGCGTACGCGATTCGCGCGGGTAACAGTCACCGCCGTACTGGGCATCTTCCTGGTGAGGAGCGTGCCCTGTCCGTACTGGCCCGAGTCTCCGCGAGCGGCGACCATCCCTGAGTGTTCGTCGGGATGCATATCCGCGCAATCGGCGGATACGGCGACGCCCGGGGTGTGGATCACCCCGGGCGCCGCTGCGGGTCAGCGGGTCGACGGCACCGTGGCGAACTCGCCGGCTAGCTCCGACTCGACGATCGTCGCGGTGGACGGCCGGCGACCGGCCGACGCCCGCCGGGCGGCCGGGACGGCGAACGACGCGAGCGTGGCCGCGATGGCGATGCCGGTGAGGACCAGAAAGCCCATCGTGAACCCGGCCTCCCGGGGCAGTCCGTTGGCCTGCGGGTTCGCGGTGATCACGCCGCTGACCACGGCGGCGCCGATGGCACCACCGATGGTGCGGATGTTGGCGTTCATACCGGTCGCCACGCCGGTCTGGCTGGCCGGCACGCTGCCCACGATCAGGTTGGCCATCGAGGCGAAGGCCAGCCCGATGCCGAGACCGGCCAGGCCGCCGGCCACGGCGACCTCCCAGCGGGTGTCGTGCGCGGTGGCCAGCATCAGGGAGGCGGCCACGTTGAACGCGGCGCCGGTGGTGAGCTGAGCCTTGGCGCTGAAGCTGGCCTGGAGTCGGCCGGCGACCAGGCCGGCGACGAACATCGCGACCAGCATCGGCAGCATGAGCAGGCCCGCCTCGCTGATGCTGGCGCCGAAGCCGTAGCCGGCGGCGGGCGGAGCCTGCGCGAACTGCGGCAGGAACGCGTACACGGAGAACATCGACGCGCCGTAGAGCAGCGCGACCAGGTTGGTGGTCCAGACGCCGGGCAGGCGCATCATCCGCATGTCGATCAGCGGGTTGTCCGAGCGCAGTTCGGCGACCAGCCAGCCGACCAGCAGCACCACGGCGAGCGCCAGCAGGCCGAGCACCCGGCCGGAGGTCCAGCCCCAGGCCGCGCCCTGGCTGATCGGCAGCAGCAGCGCGACCAGCCAGCCGGAGAGCAGCAGGGTGGCCCGCCAGTCGATCCGACCGGGGGTACGAACCGGCGACTCGGGCACGAACAGGTAAGCGGCGACGGCGGTCAGCCCGACCACGACCATCGGAATCCAGAACAGCCACCGGTAGTCCAGCGCGGCGACGATCGGGCCGGCCAGCACGACGCCCAGGCCACCGCCGGCGGCGACGATCGCCGAGATGGCGGCGACCGCGGACGATACCCGCGCGGCGGGGAACTCGTCGCGGACGATGCCGAACGACAGCGGGAAGACCGCGCCGCCGATGCCCTGCACCACCCGGGCGATGATCAGAACGCCGATGCTCGGCGCGATGGCGGCCAGCAGACAGCCGATGGCCAGCGCGGCGAGCGAGACGACGAGCATCCGACCCTTGCCGACCATGTCGCCGACCCGGCCGAGGATCGGCGTGAAGATCGACGCGGAGAGCAGATAGGCGGTCAGGACCCAGGTCACGGTGTTCTGGGAGGTGTGCATGTCGTGCTGGATGGTCGGCAGCACCGGGGTGATCAGCGACTGGAGCATCGAGAAGAACCCGGCGCCGGCCGCGAGCACGGTGAAGGTGAGCCGACGCGAGCCGCGTCGGGAGGGCAGTGCCATGAGAGAAAACTCCCCTGATTGGTACGGAAGGAGGTTTGTCACCCGTCGTGCGGGGCGGGCGGGCCGTCGGGATCCGGGTCGGGCGGCCACGCGGATCGTGCCGGTCCCGAGGTAAGCTAACCGGAGGCAAGGCTCCGGACATTCCGGAGGGGTGCCTCCATTAAGCTAGCGGAGGGTTGCCTCCGGTTGCAACCAAGGTGAGGTGACGTACGTCATGACCAGCGCGGGTCAGGCGCCTGAGGTCTTCGCACGGCGGCCCAAGCGGGCCGACGCCCGGCGCAACTACGACTCGCTCGTCGCCGCCGCTCGCGAGGCGTTCGCCGAGAGCGGCGCGGCGGCCTCGTTGGAGGAGGTGGCCCGCCGGGCCGGGGTCGGCATCGGCACCCTCTACCGGAACTTCGCCAACCGTCAGGAGCTGTTCGAGGCCGTCTACGTCGAGGAGGTCCGGGCGCTCAGCCTGACCGCCGCCGACCTGGCCGACCTGCCCCCGTGGGACGCCCTGGTCGCCTGGCTGCACCGCTTCGTCGCGTACGTGGCCACCAAGCGGGCGCTGGCCGAGGAGTTGCTGCGCGACTCGGCGATCTTCCAGAACTGCCGGACAGAGATCTACGTCGCCGGTGAGCCGATGCTGCGCCGCGCGCAGGAAGCCGGCGCCGTCCGCGCCGACGTCGACTTCGACGACGTGGTACGGCTGCTCAGTGGCCTCACGATGGCCCAGTTCCCGTCGCCCGAGCAGCGGGACCGGGTGCTCGGCGTCGCCCTGGACGGCCTGCGCCCGCTCGCCGGGAAGGGCTGACCGCTCAGCGGTCGACGAGCAGCAGCCACTCGTCGTCGAGCCGTTCGACCACCGTTCCCGCCGGCCAGAGGTGCCCGCCGTCGGCCGTCGCCCGGGCCTGGTCCACCAGCGGTGGCTGGCCGAACCGCGCGCCGTCGAAGCTGGCCCCACCCTCGAACCGGGCCCGGCCGAAGTTCGCCGGACCGTGGAACTGAGCCTGGTCGAAGACCGACTCCGCGCCGAACATCGTCCAGCGGAACAGGGCCAGGTCCGCGAACCGGGTGGAGTGGAAGCCGGCGGGACCGCCGAACTCGGTGTGCTCCATCGACAGGCCGCCGTGAAAGACGGCCTCCTGGAACGTCGCGGTGTCCTCGAAGCGGGTCGCGTCGAAGCTGGTCGGCTGGTGGAACGCCGCCCGGCGAAATGACGTCGGGCCGGCGAAGCTCGCCCGCTGGCAGGACAGGCCGGCGGTGAACTCGGCCCGGTCGAAGCTGGCCTGGCCGCGGAACCGGGCACCGTCCAGCACGACCGCGGCCTCGGCCGCCAGATCGTCGAAGACCACGTCGTCGAAGACCGCCGCCCCGAGGGCGAGCCGCCCCCGGGCGGTCGTACCGGCGAAGCTGGTCACGCCGGTGAACACCGCCCCGGTGAGGTCAGCGTCGGTCAGCGTGCAGCCGGTGACGTCGAAGTCGACCAGCCGGGCGCCGGTCAGGTCGAGCACCACCTGCGGCCAGTACGCCGAGTCGTCGTCCGCGCGCAGGTGCCGGGTGAGCACCCGCTGCGCGGTGCGCCGGACCTCGGTCTCGCGCGGCTCGTCGTCCGGCGCCGGCATCCGCAGGTACGCGCAGAGCACCGCCACGATCGTCGGCCGCTGGGCCGGATTGTCCTGGCCGAGGCGCTCCAACGCGTGCAGCCCACCGAGGCGTACCGCCGCGCTGTCGTCGCCGAGCAGCTCGACGCCCCGGGTGTAGAGCTCGGTCAACCGGCGCTCGGCCGCGTCGTGCTCGGCCGCGCCGGACTGCCGGTCCTGGTGCCGCTGCGCGGCCTCGGCCACCGATTCGGCGTGCGCCTGCACCCGGTCGCGGTGCGCCTGGTCCCGAGCGGCGACGCTCTCCTGGTGCCGCTGCGCGCGCTCGGTGATCCACTGACGGCGGGCGGCCAACAGCAGCGCCAACGCGCCGCCGGTGCCGGCGACCACGGTCAGGCCGGTGCGGATCGCGTCGATGCGCAGCGTGGCCCGGGTGTCCGGTTGGCTGGCCCGGTCGGCCTCGGTGAGCAGCAGGTCCAGCACCAGCCAGCCGAGGGCGGCGGCGAGCAGCAGGCCGCCCAGGACCAGCCACCACGGCATCACCCGCAGCCGGTGTTCGGTGGGTTCGTCGGCGGCCACGGCCACAGCATGCCATCCGCCGTCCCGCGCCGGGGTGCGCCGGTCGGGGTCGGGTGTCCGGTGTGGAGTGATCCGGGATGCCGGTTTGTACCCCCAGCGGAACAACGGGTTACCGGCGCGTAACAAGTCATTGACGTTTCCAAATTGTTGCGGGCATCATCGGCGCACGGTCGACCGGACACCCCCACCCACCTGCCCGGTTCGCCGGGTGCCTCCCACCGGAGGTGCAGCCATGCTGCTCCGAAAGACCGTCCTCGTCCTGGCCCTCGCCACCGCCGCCGTGCTCACCTCCACCGCCACGGCGAACGCCGCCCCTGCCGAGCCCGCGGCCCCCGCCACGGCGGCCCCGGTCCGCGCGACCGCGGCGGCCAACCCCGTCATCGTGGTCGGCGGGCTCAGCGGTGTCGCCGTCGCGTACGAGCCGATCGCCGCCCGGCTGCGCGCCGACGGGTACCGCACCTTCATCTACCAGCTGCCCGGCCTCGGCCTCGGTGACATCCCCACCTCGGCCCGTGCCCTCGCCACCTACGTCAACCAGGTACGCGCCAGCACCGGCGCCGCCACCGTGGACGTGGTCGCCCACTCCGAGGGTGGCCTGGTCTCCCGCTACTTCCTCAAGCGGCTCGGTGGCACCGCCGCCATCGGCCGGTACGTCAGCCTGGGCACCCCGCAGTACGGCACCTACGTGGCCAACATCGTGGCGTTCCTGGGCCTCGGCAGTTGCGCGGGCATCGTGGCCTGCCAGCAGATGACCATCGGATCGGCGTTCCTCGCCGACCTCAACGACGGTGACGACACACCGGGCGCGGTGCGCTACACCACCATCCGGACCCTGCAGGACGAGTTGGTCCGACCGACCGGGAACGCCGCCGTCAACGACGGCGCGACGAACGTGCTGATCCAGGCGTACTGCCCGCTGCGGGTGGTCGGGCACCTCGGTCTGGTGCTCGACGGCACCGCGTACACCATCGTGCGTGGCGCCCTGGCCGACGGCCCGGTGCGACCCAACTGCCTCGCGCTCTGACCGGTCCGCGTGGGGTGGTCCCGACCGGGACCACCCCGCGCGGCAGCACGACCGTGGGTGTCGGTTGGGCAACGGTCCGGTGAACCGGTGTGGCAGACATCCGATGTGCTCGATAGCCTGCTCCGGCCGTCCACTCCCGACAGTGGACGTGGCCCCGCGAAGGAGTAGCGCGCCATGACCGAGCCGCACGCCGTGCCGCCCGAGAGCACTCCACCCACCGTGCCGCAGCTCGACGTCCGGGCCGCCGAACCGCCGGCCGACCACACGCCGCCGCCCACCGGCGGCCTCGCCGACCGGCCACCCGGCTACCCCAGTGCGTTGGTCTGGCTGCGCGCCGGGATCCTGCGGGACTGGCGGGGCGTGCTCGGCGCCTTCGTCGCCACCTGGCTCTACCTGCCGATCGCGCTGCTCCTGGCGTTCTGGGGCGGCCTCACCTTCGCCGCCGCCGGGCTCTTCGCCGGCGGGTTGGGCACCGACGACCAGGCGCCGTCGGTGCTGCGCGACGCGCCGCTGATCGGCCCGCTGCTGGAGGCGTTCCTGACCCGCTCCGGCGGTGTGCTCGGGGGTGTTCTCGGCTTCGCCGTCGGGTTCCTGATCGGCTTCCTCGCCGTGCTGGTGCTGCCCTGGGTGGGCACCGCCGACGAGCCCTTCGCGCTGGTTACCGGCCTGCTCGGCACGGTCGTCGCGGCGGCGCTGATCGGGGTGCTCTACACGCTCTACCGGGTGCTGCTGGAACCGCGCCTGCTGGTGGTCTCCGGCGCCCGCCAACCCAGCCGCCGCGAGTACGCGCGGCTGCGCCCGGTGCTGGACGACTGCGCCCGACGGCTCGGCCTGCCCACCGTTCCGCGACTGCTCATGGAGGACGACCCGGTCCTGAGCAACGCCCGCACGTACGCGCGGCACGTGGTGGTCACCACCGCCGTGCTGACCGAGCCGGACGACGAGGTCGCCGCGCTGCTGAGCCACGAGCTGGTGCACTGGCGTACCGGGGACGAGATCACCAGCGCCTTCGTCCGCGGTGTCGGCCTGCCGCTGACCCTCGCGCACGCTCTGCCGACCTGGTTGATGCGTACCTTCCCGCACCCGGCCACCAACTTCGTGGTCTTCCTGTTCTTCTGGCCGGTGCTGCTCACCATGCGATACGTGGTGCTGCCGCTGCACGCCCGCGACGTGCGGGCCGCGGAGTACCGGGCCGACCTCGGCGCGGTGGTGACCGGGCACGTCGAGGGGTTGCGGCGGATCCTGGAACGGCGGCTGTCCTTCGAGAGTGGCCGCAGTGGCTGGGACGAGGCGGTCTGTGCCACCCATCCACCGCACGAACTCCGGCTCGACGCGCTGGACCGGGCGTCGGTGGCCGGTGTGCCCGCCGGGGTGAGCGAGCCGGGCCCGGTCACCGCCGAGCGGCTGTTCGGCCGGTCCGGTCCGGTCGGCAGCCGGCGCACCTGGCTGCTCGTGGGCGCCCTCCTGCTGGTCGCCTGCGTCGGCACCGGTGGGCTCGGCATCGTGCAGTGGGCGTTCTTCCGCCCCCAGGCGGCGGTGGGCGGATACTTCGCCGCGCTCGCCGACCGGGACAGCGACGCCGCACTCGGCTTCCTGACCGAGCAGGATCGGGCCACGGTGACCGATCGCAGACTGCTCGCCCAACTGCTGCGCGGCGAGGGCTACAAACCACCGACCGACGTCGAGATCAGCAGGCTGGAGCGTGACGGTGACGACGCCACCGCCGAGGTGGCGTACCGGCTGGCCGGCGAGCGGCGGACCACCACCGTTACCCTGCACCGCGACGACGAGGCCACCGCCGGGCTGTTCCATGGCTGGCAGGTGCTCGGCGGGCTGATCCCGCTCAACGTCGGGGTCGCCGGGCCGGGGGTGCGGCTCAACGGGGTGGAGCTGCCGGGAGCCACCGAGGGCCCCGCGCTGGTGCTGCTGCCGGGCGCGTACACCGCCACCGGTTCGTCCAGCGCGCTCAGCGAGGCGCCGACCGAGACCGTGCCGGTCGGCCCGGGGCAGAGCGAGGCCACCCTGGGGCTGGTTCCGGTGCTCAAGCCGGCGGCGGTGGCGGCGGTCGAGGCCCGCGTACGGACCTGGTTGGACGAGTGCGCCAAGCAGACCGTCGCCGCGCCGCCGGGCTGCCCGTTCCGCTACTACGGTGGTGGCGCTCAGAAGGTCACCTGGAAGATCCTCGAGTACCCGAAGCTCGCCGTCGAGCTGACCGGCCCGGCCACCGCCCAGGTCGGCACGCCGTTCGAGACCCAGGGCAGGGTGCAGGTCAGCGGCACCACCACCTACTTCGGCGGCAGTTCACCGTTCAGCGAGGAGGATGAGTTCACCGTCGCTGGCGTGGCCACCGCCGACGGGGACACGGTCGCCTTCCGCGCCGTCGCCAACTGACCGGGAGAGACCGTGACCGACAGCGACGCCCAGGCCCGACTGCCCGTCCGACTGACCATCAACCCCCGCCACCCCCAGCCGCCGCCGGTCGCCCTGCTCGACTGGATCCACCGCAGCCCGCAGTACCGGCCGGTGGTCCGTCGGGCCGGTGGCGGCGGGGGACGGCCGGGCTTCAGCGACGCCGTGATCATCGCGGTGCTGGCCCAGGGCCTGCTGCCGGGCCTGTTCAACCTGTTGCAGTCCTGGGTGGATCAGCAGCGCACCGAGGCCAGCATCCGGATCCAGGCCGGGGATGCCGAGGTGGAACTCCAGGTGACCGGGCGTACCGACTCGGCCCGGCTGCTGGCCCAGGCCACCGAGGCGCTGCGCGCCGCCCAAGCCACCGAGGCCCAGGCCACCGAGGCCGAGGGACCGCGGCCGGGCGGCACGCCGGAGCCGGGGCCGGGCGCCACCGACTGAACCGGTGGCGCCCGCCTGAACCGGTCAGGCCGCCTTGGCCAGTGCCTCGAACTCGTCGTCGGTGAGCTGCACCTGCGCCGCGGCCACGTTCTCCTCCAGGTGCGCGACGGAGGACGTACCCGGGATCGGCAGCATCACCGGCGACCGGCGCAGCAGCCAGGCCAGCGCGAGCTGCGCGGGCGTCGCGCTGTGGGTGGCGGCGATCGTGTCCAGCGGGCCGCCCGGGCGGGCCAGCTCACCGGTGGCGATCGGGAACCACGGGATGAACGCGAGGTCGTTGCGCTCGCAGTACTCCAACACGTCCTCGGCGTTGCGGTTGGCGAGGTTGTACAGGTTCTGCACCGAGGTGATCGAGGTGATCGCGCGGGACTCCTCGATCTGCGAGACGCTCACCTCGGACAGCCCGATGTGCCGGATCTTGCCCTCCTGCTGCAACAGCGCCAGCTCACCCAGCTGATCGGCGAGCGGCACCTTCGGGTCGATCCGGTGCAGCTGGTAGAGCGGGATGCTGTCCAGGCCGAGGTGACGCAGGCTCAGCTCACACTGCTGCCGCAGGTACTCCGGTCGGCCGACCGCGCGCCAGTCACCCGGGCCGGACCGGGTGAACCCACCCTTGGTCGCGATGACCAGGTCGTCGGCGTACGGGTGCAGGGCCTCGCGGATCAGCAGCTCGGAGACGAACGGGCCGTACGAGTCGGCGGTGTCGATGAACGTCACGCCCAGCTCGACCGCCCGGCGCAGCACCCGGACCGCCTCGGCCGGATCCTTCGGGTCACCCCAGACGCCGGGCCCGGTGAGCTGCATCGCTCCGTAGCCGAGCCGGTCGACGGTGAGGTCGCCTCCGATCCGGTAGGTACCGGAGGCCTTCGCGGGTTGCTTGCTGGCATCGGTCGTCATGCGCGGATCCCCAATCGTGTCGTCGCGGCGGAGGTGAGAACTCCGCCACCTGTTGATCATGCCCCGGAAGTCGGCCGGCGTACCACGAATGGGCCGCGACACGGCAACTCCCCGGACGGAACTGCTGGCGTCCGCCCGGCCCGGTCTGCTACCCCTGATCGAAGCCGGTGCGACCGGTCGGGGGAGGCGCGATGTGGCGACGATCTAAGTCCGACCCGGTGGACCGGCTGCGGGAACGGCTGAACCGGTTCGGCACCACCCAGGCACCTCGGGAGGTGCTCGACTCCGGCGCGCTCCGCGACGCCGACGCCGTCCTGGAGGTGGTGGCGGGCGCACCCCAGCCAGGGCCGCTGCCCGAGCGGGTCGCCGAGGGCATCTTCCTTCTCGCCTGCCTGCACTGGTACCGCTACCAACTGCTGCCCT
This sequence comes from Micromonospora vulcania, assembly GCF_042658605.1. Lineage (NCBI taxonomy): Bacteria > Bacillati > Actinomycetota > Actinomycetes > Micromonosporales > Micromonosporaceae > Micromonospora > Micromonospora vulcania. The sequence continues at coordinate 485,086 of NZ_JBHSQS010000002.1, forward strand.
CCGGCGAGGACGCCGACGACCTTCGCAAGGCGGTCACCCTCAGCGAGACCCTGCTGCACCTCGCACCGCAGCTCGTACCGCCGTCGCTGCTGGCCATGCTGCAGGCCCACCGGCCACCGCCGGAGCGCGGTCGGGTACCCGGCCCCCGGGCCGCCAGTGGGCCGGCGTCCGCGGCCGCTGGCGGTCGGGGCGGGCGTACGCCCGGGGCGGCCGACCCCGAGGCCGGCGCTCTGTTCCTGGAGGCCGTCATGCTGATGGGCGCCGCCGAGCGCAGTCGCGACTACCGGGCGGCGGACCGGGCGGAGTCGCTGCTGCGGCGGGCGGTGGCCGGTGCGCCGCCCGGTACGGCGGAGCGCCTGCACTACCTGTCCGCGCTCGGCAAGGTGCACCGCGACCAGTACCAGCACCTCGGCCGGCGGCAGGCCCTGCCGCCCGCCATCAAGGCGCACCGGGAGAGCCTGGAGTCCACCCCGGTCGGCGACTCGGAACGGCCGGTCCGGCTGTTCAACCTCGGCAACGTGGTCGGCGACCGGTACGACGTCGACAGCGCCCCTGCGGACCTGGACGAGTCGATCACACTGCTGCGCGACGCCGCCCGGGCCGCCGGAGCCAGCCCCGCGCTGCGGGTGATGGCACGGGTGAACCTCGGGCAGCGGCTGCGCGACCGGTGGCGGCTGCGGGACCGCCCACGCGACCTCGACGAGGCGGTCGACGTGTTCGCCGCCGCCCGGTCCGGCGGCGATCCCCGGGCCGCCGCACTGCACGGCACCGCGCTCGCCGAACGTTTCCTGCGCGACGAGGTGCCCGCCGACCTGGACGCGGCGATCGAGGCGTACCGGTCGGCGTTGACCGGGTTCGGCGGGCTCGACCCGGAGTTGTCCGGGACCGCGCAGGCCGGGCTCGCCACCCTGCTCGCCGAGCGGCACCAGGCCGATGGCGTCCCCGCCGACCTCGACGCGGCGATCGAGGCGTACCGGGTGGCGGGGACCGGTGCCGGGCCGGCGTACGGCGGGATGGACCGGGACGAGGTACGCCACACGGTGGGCCGCCTGCTGGTGACCCGCTACCAGCAGCGGCGACGGGCCGATGACATCACCGAGGCGGTGAAACTCCTGCGCGGCGGCGTCGCTGCGGCCCGGGAGCCGGCCCAGCGGGCCCGCCGGCTCGCCGACCTCGGCTCCGCGCTGTCCTGGGGCCGCACCGACCTGGGCGGGGTGACCGCGCTCCGGGCCGCCCGGGCCGCCCTGGCCGAGGCGGAGCAACTGCTGCCCGGTGGCGATCGGTTGCGCTACCAGGTGCTCAACAACCTGGGCAACATCCTGCGCGAGCTGTCCGACCTGGCGGGGGAGCCGGCGTTGCTGGAGCAGGCCGCCCTGGCGGCGCGGGCCGCTGTCGCCGCGGCGGAGGCGGACCCGGAGGCACTGCCGCTGTACCGGTCGAACCTGGGCCTGGTGCTGGCGGCTGTGTTCGGCGTGACCCAGGACCTGGCGACCCTGACCGAGGCGATCCAGGTGCTGGCACTGGTGACCGAGTCCACGCCGCCCGGGCACCCGGACCGGCTGCCGGCGCTGACCAATTACGGCTCCGCGTTGAACCGCCGGGTGGAGCTCTTCCTGGACCACGCGCTGCCGGTCGACAGCGCATCCGTCGACCGCGTCGCGGCCAGCGTCGCGAGAGACGCCGAGGTGGCCGTGACCGCTCTGCGTGAGGCGGCCGAGCTGGCCGAGGAGGAGGCCGACCCGGACGAGTACGTCGAGACGCTCAGCACCCTCGCCCTGGCCTACCTGCTGCGACACCGTCTGCACGACGACCCGGCAGCGCTTAACGAGGGGGTGCGGCTGTTCCAGCGGCTCAGTGAGCGCCAGCCGGCGGTCGACGGGGAGCTGCACCGGCTCCTCACCAACCTGGGCACGGCGCTCCTGCTGCGGTTCCGGGCCGGCCACGACGAAGTCGACGCGGCCGCCATGCTGGCCGCCTACCGGGGTGCGGTCGACGCGCTGCCCGCCGAGCATCCCGCCCGGACCATGTGCCTGAGCAACCTGGCCACCGCCCTGGAGGCGGTCGACGCCCCGGCCGAGGCGACCGCCGTGCTGCGCGCCGCCGCCGCGGTGGAGTCCGCGCCGTCGTTGCTGCGGGCGAACGCGGCCAGCCGGTACGCGGAACTCGCCGCCGAGGCCGGTGACCTGCCGACCGCGCTCGACGGGTACGCCACCGCCATCGAGCTGATCGACCTGGTGGCCTGGCACGGCATGGATCCCGACGACCAGACCCGCCTGCTCGGATTGTTCCGCGGGCTGGCCAGCGACGCGGCGGCGGTCGCCATCGCCCTGGACCGGCCGCGACGTGCCGTTGAGCTGCTCGAATACGGCCGGGCCGTGCTGCTGACCCGGGCCCACGACGCGGGCACCGACCTGGCCGCGCTGCGGGCCAGGGCACCCCGCCTGGCGGATCGGCTCGCCGAGTTGCAGTCCGCCCTGGACGGCTTCGGCCTCCGGCAGCACGTCGGCGACGACCCGGTCCCCCTCGACGGTCAGGATCCGCCGGGCGGCCCGGAGCGGCGGTACGACCTCGCCGTACGACGCCGAGACCTGCTCGCCGAGATCCGCGACCGGCCAGACTTCGCCGACTTCCTACGCCCGCCTCCGTTCGCCGCCCTGGCCCGGTCGGCGGTCGGTGGCCCCGTGGTGCTGGTCAACGTGGCCGACCGGCGCTGCGACGCCCTGGTGGTCGCCGACGGGCAGGTCACCGTGGTGCCGTTGCCCGAGCTGACCATGGCCGACGTGGTCGCGCGAACGGTGGTCTTCCTGACCGCGATCGCGGTGCTCACCGGGGAGGCGACGCCGGACGGCCCGGAGGCGGCCCGGCAACGGCGTCGGGCCGCGGCGCGCACCGAGGTCGGCCAGACCCTGGACTGGCTGTGGCGGGCCGTCGCCGTACCGGTGCTCGACGCGGCTGTCCCGGCGCCGGAGGCCGACGCGGAGCTGCCCCGGTTGTGGTGGTGCCCGACCGGGCTGCTCACCCTGCTGCCGGTGCACGCGGCCGGTCCGCTCGGCGGCGGCGACGGGGTGCTGGACCGGGTGGTGTCGTCGTACACAGCCTCGCTGCGGGCGCTGGCGCACGCCCGGCGCGGCGTCTCGTCCCGGCCCGATCCGGTCGACTCGGCGCTGGTCGTCGGCATGCCGCAGACACCCGGCCGGACCGACCTGCCCGGCGTCGCCCGGGAGGAGGAGATCGTCCGCCGGCACCTGCCCCGGGTCCGTTCGCTGCTCGGCCCGGCGGCCACTCCGGCGGCCGTACTCGCCGCGCTGCCCGACCGGCCGGTGGTCCACCTGTCCTGTCACGGCACGCAGGACCTGCGCGCCCCGACCCGGGGACACCTCGCGCTGGCGGGCGGCCCGCTGCACGTCCGGGACCTGTGGCGGCCCGCCGGCAGCCCGGCCGCGCTGGCCGTCCTGTCCGCCTGCGAGACGGTACGCGGTGGAGCGGTCCTCCCGGACGAGGCGCTCACCCTCGGCACCGCGTTCCAGCTCGCCGGGTTCCGGCACGTCATCGGCGCGCTCTGGTCCATCTCGGACGCGTTGACCGTGCGGCTCTGCACCGACCTGTACGCGGGCCTGACGGTGCCCGGCGGGATCGCACCCGACCGGGCCGCGGTCGCCCTGCACCACGCCGTCCGCCAGCTCCGTGCCGCGCTGCCCGACCGGCCCGACGCCTGGGCGGGGTACGCCCACCTCGGCCCCTGACCCGGGGCCCGTGCCTACCGTTGGCTGACGGCAGCGACGGCGGCGGTCGGATCGGGCCGGGCGGGCGCGTACCAGGTCACGCCCACCGCGGCGACCAGCAGCACGGTGCAGAGCAGCACCAGCCGCACGCCGGTGCGCAGCATCCGGACCGCCGCCAGCGCCTCTTGATGATCTCCCAGGGGCGCCGGTGGGAGCGCCGCCACCGGGATGACCGCCAACGGGCCGTGCGCCGCGCGCAGCAGCGCCAGCGCCCCGCTCACGCCCGCGGCCAACGCGGCGAGCAGCAGGACGCCGACCAGCGCGCCCCAGCCGGGGGCCAGCGTGGTGACGTCGGTGCGGCCGCGGATCAGGCTGAACCCGACCAGTGCCACCAGCAGCCCGCCGAGCCCGTTGCGCCAGGCCACCGCCGCCGCGCGGACCCGATCCAACTCGCCGCGCAGCAACCCGGCCAGCTGCTGCGCGTGGCGCAGGTCGGCGACGGTCGCGGGCGGCCCGGGGCGGAGCCGGATCACGCCTCGACCTCCAGCCGCAGCGTCCAGTACGCGCCGCATCCGCGCAGTCCGTCGGGGCGCGCGGGGTGGTCGGCGTCGCACTCGCAGAGCACCGTCCGGTAGCCGAGGTCCGGGGCCGTCGCCGGCGCCACCCGCCGGTAGAGGTCGTCGACGAGGGTGTTGCTCATCGAGTGGTCACAGCGCGGGCACTGGCCGCTGAGCAGCACCGCGAAGCCGAGCTCCCGCACCGTGAAGCCGGCCGCGGCCCGCGCCGCGTACGCCTCGTCGGTCACCTCGGTGTACGGCAGCGGGCCGGCCGTCGGCTCGTCGTCGCCCATCTGGACCTCCCACCCTGCCCGCCGTCCGGACCGTCCACCGTAGCCGGTCGCGGCTCCCGGTCCCCTCGGCGTGTCGGCCGATCATCAGCGCCCGGCTGGCGCCGTTCCCACCTGGCGCGGCCGGGAGCCCGACCGGGGGCAGTTGCGGCGAGCGGCCGGTGCGGCTGCCGGCGGCGTGCGACGCTGAGCGCGTGCCGCAAACGTCGGCTCGGGCAGCCGGGCCGGTACGTCCCGGCGCGACGGCGGAGGGAGCACCCATGGCGGGAGTGCCGCAGGTCGACTTCGCGCTCGACACGTACGAGTGCATCGTGATCTATCCCGGCGCGGCCGGACGGGCCCTGCCTCCCGAGACCGTGCAGCGGTTGCAGGCCGAGCACACCGAGCACATGCAGGCGTTGCAGCGCAGCGGGATCATCCTGGTCGCCGGGTCGGTGGACGGGCCGGCCCGCAGCCCGGAGCCACCGATCGGCTTCGGGCTGGCCCGCACCGGCAGCGTCGACGACGTGCGCAGCGTGCTGGAGGCCGACCCGGCGGTGCAGGCCGGGCTCTACCGGATCGACGTGCTGACTTTTCTCTGCCCGGCCGGGTCGCTGGAGTTCCCGCTGGCCAAGACCGAGAGCTGACCGGTCGGTGCATCGGCGGCTGTCGTGATGGCGACGGTGGTCGAGCGCCCACCGGTGCTACGGTCGCGCCCACCGAGGACCACCGTCGGGGCGCACCCGGCGCCACCGGCCGGGCCCGGTCGAGGAGTCGCCGTGAGCTCCGCCGCCACCCCCGATGTCGCCTCCGCCGCCGTCCGGCTGCGTGCCCTGCTCGGTGACCGGCTGTACGAACCCGGTGAGCCGGGTTTCGTCGCCGCGACCCGCCTCTGGAACGCCGCCGTGGACCGCGCTCCCGTGCTGGTCGCCCAGTGCCTCGACGCCGACGAGGTGGCCGGCGCGGTCCGGATCGCCGCCCGCTGCCACCTGCCGCTGTCGGTCCGCTCCGGCGGGCACGACTGGGCCGGCCGGGCACTGCGCGACGGCGGCCTGGTGCTCGACCTGACCGGCCTGCGCGCGGTCCGGGTCGACCCGGACGCGGCCACCGTGACCGTGGCCGGCGGGGCCTCCGCCGCCGACCTGCTCACCGCCGCCGGTCCGCACGACCTGGTGGTGCCCACCGGCGTCGTCCGCGACGTGGGCATGGCCGGGCTCACCCTCGCCGGCGGGTACGGGCCACTGTGCGGCCGGTTCGGCCTGGCCCTGGACAACCTGCTCGGCGCCGAGGTGGTCCTCGCCGACGGCCGCCGAGTCACCGCCGATCCCGAGCACGACGCCGAGCTGTACTGGGCGCTGCGTGGTGGCGGCGGCAACGTCGGTGTGGTCACCGAGCTGCGCTACCGGGCGCACCGGCTGCCCACCGTGCTGGCCGGCATGATCATGTTCGCGCTGGCGGAGGCGCCGGCCGTGCTGCGCGGCTACGGCGCGCTGCTCGCCGAGGCCCCGGACGAGTTGACGGTGATGGCCGGTTTCCTGCCCGGCCCGGCCGGCGAACCGGTGATCTTCGTCTGCCCGTTCTACAGCGGCCCGGACCCCGACGCCGGGCTGCCGTGGGTGGCCCGGCTGCGGGCGCTGGGCACCCCGTTGGTCGACCAGGTCGGCCCGCTGCCGTACGCGGACGCGTTGCGGATGTTCGACGGCGGGATGGTCGACGGCAACCACTACCTGCTGCGGACCCGCTGGCTGCCCGCGCTCGCCGGCGGCGCGGTGGACGCGTTGGTCGACGCCGCCCGGCAGGTCAGCTCGCCGTTCTCCGCGCTGGCCCTGCACCACTTCCACGGCGCGGCCAGCCGGGTCCGGCTCGCCGACACGGCGTTCGGCCTGCGCGCCGATCACCTGCTGACCGAGATCATCGCGGTGTGGCCGCCGGGCGGGGAGGTCGAGCCGCACCGGGAGTGGGCCGACCAGACGTCGGCGGCGCTCGCCCCGCACGCCCTGCCCGGTGGCTACCCGAACCTGCTCGGCCCGCACGAGACCGACCGGGTCCGGCTGGCCTACGGCGCGAACTGGGCGCGACTGCGCCGGGCCAAGCGGCATTACGACCCGCGTGACCTGCTCACCGCGGTGCCCACCCTGCCGCCGTCGGCACACCCCGGATGAGCCGCCGCCGGGAGCACCCGGAGGGTCCGTGCCAGCGGAGGCGTACGATTCCCGGCGCGCGGTCGCCGTTGCCCGTCGCCACAACGTTCCCGGTGCGGTTCTGCCGGCCCGACGCGCCACGCGTCGTTGGACACATGTTCCGCTGTCTGCAAGGGGTCGGCCCGCTGTCCGACCTGAAGGAGAGACTAGCCTGATGGGCGTGACACGCCGCGCTAAGATCGTCTGCACTCTGGGCCCCGCCACCTCGTCACCGGAGCGCATCCGGGGTCTCGTCGAGGCTGGCATGAACGTGGCGAGGCTCAACTTCAGCCACGGCAGCCACGCCGACCACGAGGCGGTCTATCGCCTGGTCCGCGAGGCGTCCGAGGCGGCTGGCAAGCCGGTGGCGGTCCTCGCCGACCTCCAGGGCCCCAAGATCCGGCTCGGTCGGTTCGCCGACGGCCCGCACGAGTGGCGCACCGGCGACTCGGTCGTGATCACCGGCGACGACGTCGTCGGCAGCAAGGAGCGGGTCTCCTGTACCTACCGCAAGCTGCCGCAGGAGGTGAAGCCCGGTGACCGCCTGCTGATTGACGACGGCCGCGTCGCCGTCGAGGTCACCGACGTCACCGGCAACGACATCCGCTGCCTGGTCACCGAGGGCGGCCCGGTCTCCAACAACAAGGGCGTCTCGCTGCCCAACGTGGCGGTGAGCGTGCCCGCCATGTCGGAGAAGGACGCGGAGGACCTGCGCTTCTCCCTGGGGCTCGGCGTCGACCTGGTCGCCCTGTCCTTCGTCCGCTCGGCCGAGGACATCAAGCTCGTCCACGGCATCATGGCCGAGGAGGGCGTGTTCCGGCCCGTGCTCGCCAAGGTCGAGAAGCCGGAGGCGGTGGACCACCTGGAGGCCATCGTGCTGGCCTTCGACGGCGTCATGGTCGCCCGTGGCGACCTCGGTGTCGAGATGCCGCTGGACCAGGTCCCGCTGGTGCAGAAGCGCGCCGTGCAGCTGTGCCGGGAAAATGCCAAGCCGGTCATCGTGGCCACCCAGATGCTCGACTCGATGATCGAGAACTCCCGGCCGACCCGCGCCGAGGCCTCGGACGTCGCCAACGCGGTGCTCGACGGCGCGGACGCGGTGATGCTCTCCGGCGAGACCAGCGTCGGCAAGTACCCGGTGCTGACCGTGAGCACCATGGCCAAGATCATCACCACCACCGAGTCCGGCTCGATCGGGGTGCCCCGGCTGCAGCACGACCCGCGTACCCACGGCGGCGCGCTCACCGTGGCCGCCTCGTCGATCGCCCGGGCCATCAACGCCAAGGCGCTGGTCGCCTTCTCGCAGACCGGTGACACCGTCCGGCGGCTCTCCCGGCTGCACTGCGACCTGCCGCTGCTGGCCTTCACCCCGGTCTCCGAGGTACGCAGCCAGCTCGCCCTGACCTGGGGCGTGGAGACCTTCCTGATGCCGTTCGTGCAGCACACCGACGACATGTTCCGACAGGTCGACCAGGCGCTGCTCGGCCTCAACCGGGCCAACCCCGGCGACTACGTGGTGATCGTGGCGGGCAGCCCGCCCGGCACCCCCGGCTCGACCAACACTCTGCGCGTACACCAGCTCGGGTCGTTGGTCGACGCGGCGTCGGCGCGGGCGCTGCAGTGAGCGACGGCCGGGTCGCGGTCGGCCAGGCCGCGGTGGACCAGCTGCTCGAGGTGCTGGATCTCGACCCGGCCGGCGCGATGACCTTCCGGGGGATGAGCCCCCCGGTCGGCCCACAGCGGGTGTACGGCGGCCAGGTCGCCGGTCAGGCCCTGGTCGCCGCCGGCCGTACGGTCGACCCGGAGCGGTTCGTGCACTCGCTGCACGGCTACTTCGTCCGCCCCGGCGACCCGGTCGAACCGATCGAATACCAGGTGGAGAACGTCCGCGACGGCCGGTCCTTCTCGGTCCGCCGCTCGGTCGCGCTCCAGCACGGCAAGCCGATCTTCTTCATGTCGGCGTCGTTCCAGCGGGCCGAGGAGGGGCTGGACCACCAGGCGCCGGCCCCGCCGGACGTGCCCGCACCGCAGGACGTGCCGACGATGACCGACCGGCTCTCCCGCTACCCGGAGCGGCTGGGCATCTGGGGCCAGATCCCGCGGCCGATCGACGTGCGTTACGTCGGCGAACCCGGCTGGGTCCGGCCCGGCGACCGGCCCGCCGACCCGCAGCAGCGCGTCTGGATGCGCATCGACGGCAAGCTGCCGGACGATCCGCTGCTGCACGCCTGCGCGCTCACCTACGCCTCGGACCTCACCCTGCTGGACTCGGTGCTGTCCGTGCACGGCGAGGTGTGGGGCCCGGGCGGCGTGGTCGGCGCGAGCCTCGACCACGCGCTCTGGTTCCACCGGCCGTTCCGTGCCGACGAGTGGTTCCTCTACGACTGCTGGAGCCCGTCGGCGTCCGGTGCGCGCGGGCTGGCCACCGGCCGGATGTTCACCACCGACGGCCGGCAGATCGCCAGCGCCGTCCAGGAGGGTCTGCTGCGCCGCGTCGGCGCCTGAACGGTCGGTCATCCCCGCCCGGCACGCACCCGTTTCGCGGGGCGCGTCCTGGCGGGGATGACTGTCTGTGTCAGGGCTGGTGGATGGCCTCGCCGGCGATCTCGATCTGCACGGTCTTGCCGACCAGCACGCCGCCGCTTTCCAGCAGCACATTCCAGAGCAGGCCGTAGTCCTCGCGGTTGATTTCGGCGGTCGCGCTGAATCCGAAGATGTTCTGCCCGTACGGATCACGACGAGCGCCGCCGAAATTCACCTGAAGGTCGACCGCCCGCGTGATTCCCTTCGCCGTCAACTCACCGGTGAGCACGAATCGCCCGGGTACGGAGTCGGACTGCGGCGGAACATTGAGACTTCTGCCTCGTCCGCCGAGTCGTTGGTTGCGCAGTCGGGCCCAGTAGAAAATCGGGTCCTCATTGCTCTGCCAGTTGATACCCGTGCTTCGATAATCGAGGGTGGGATAGCGCTCCACGTCGAGGAAGTCGGGGCTCATCAGGTGCGTGTCCCGGTCGACGCTCCCGGTCGTGATGCTCGCCGCCTGGATGGTCGCCGTCACCGAGGAGAGCAGCGGGTCCTCCGCTACCTGGATCTGCGCGGTCGCCTCGGCGAACTCACCGCGTACCGGGCTCACCATCATGTGCCGGGACAGGAAACCGATCCGCTTGTGCGCCTGATCGAGGCGATAGGTGCCGGCGACCGGGATGGTCATGCCATCCCAGGTGCGTGTGGCGACATCGGTCATCGTGGTGCCTTCCCCCCGGGCTGGACCCGGGTGTTTATCAATGTGCCGCTGGAGCCCGCGCAAACTCGTACTCCCAGCCCAGCATAGGGACGCTCCGGATCGGCATTTCGGGCCCCACCCAACGGTGGATCATGACGCATTTCACGTGCCCCGCATAAAACCGAGCCGATCGCCTTTTCGTCGATGCGTGGCCGATCGGCCGAGGCCCGCCGCTCTGGCTGGCCAACCAGCGGGCTAACCTTGCCGACATGCGCCTCTCCGCCCGGGTCGACTACGCCCTCCGCGCGGCCGCCGAACTCGCCGCGACGGCCAGTGGCCCCGGCCGAGGCCGACCGGTCACGGCCGACCAGATCGCCCGGGCCCAGGAGATCCCGCCGAAGTTCCTGGAGAGCATCCTGCTCCAGCTGCGCCGGGGCGGCATCGTGCACGCCCAGCGCGGCCCGGAGGGCGGCTACTGGCTGGCCCGCCCGGCCGAGGAGATCTCCCTCGCGGAGGTGATCCGGGTGATCGACGGACCGCTCGCGCACGTCCGTGGGCAGCGCCCCGAGCAACTCGGCTACCACGGTCCGGCCCGCGCGCTCCAGGAGGTCTGGATCGCGCTACGCGCCAGCGAGCGGGAGATCCTGGAGCTGGTCAGCGTCGCCGACGTGGCCGCCGGCACGCTGCCCGGCCGGGTCACCGAACTGGCCGCCGACCCGCGCGCCTGGATCTGACCGCCCCCGCCCCGCCGGGGGTTAGGGGTTCAGCAGGTCCTTCGCCGCATCGGTCAACAAGGTCCACGCCTCGTCGACGTGCCGCTCGGCGGTCTGCGGCGAGCCGACCGCCAGCCGCAGCGTGTACCGGCCGGCGACCCGGGTGTGCGTCAGGTGCACCCGCCCGGTGCGGTTGACCCGGGCCAGCAACTCGGCGTTGGTGTCGTTGTCGGCGCGCAGCCGGAAGCAGACCAGCGCGAAGGGATGCGCCGCGGCCAGCTCGAACCGGTCGTCGGAGCGGACCCGGTCGGCGAACCGGGCCGCCAGCGCCACCCCGGAGCGGATGTGCGCCCGTAGCCCCTGCACCCCGTACCAGCGCAGCACGAACCACAGCTTCAGGGCCCGGAACCGGCGGCCCAGCGGCACCTGCCAGTCCCGGTAGTCGATCACCGCGCCGGACTCGGTGGCCGCGTTGCGCAGGAACTCCGGCATCACGGTGAGCGCCTCGATCAGCTCGCTGCGGTCGGCCACCCAGAACGCGTCGCAGTCGAAGCCGGTGAGCAGCCACTTGTGCGGATCGAAGCAGTACGAGTCGGCGTACTCGAGGCCGGCGTGCGACCAGCGCAGCTCGGGGCAGACCGCGGCCGAGCCCGCGTACGCGGCGTCCACGTGCAACCAGATGCCGTACTCGGCGCAGATCGCCCCGATCTCCGGCAGCGGGTCGATGGCGGTCGTGGACGTGGTGCCGATGGTGGCCACCACGATCGCGGGAACGTCCCCGGCGGCCCGGTCGGCCTCGATCGCCGCGCGCAGCGCGGCCGGTCGCAGCGCCTGAGTGACCGGATCCACCTCGATCGGGCGTACGCCGTCGGTGCCCAGCCCGGCGATCCGCACGGCCTTCTCGATCGAGGAGTGCCCGTGTGCCGAGGTGTACGCGCGATAGCGCCGATCGACGCCGACCTCACGCCAGCGGCCCCCGCTGGCCCGGTGCAGCGCGGCCAGGGTGGCCACCAGGGTCGCCGACGAGGCGGAATCCTGAATCACCCCGCCACCGCGCGACGACGAGCGGAACCGCTGCGGCAGATCCAACAACTGGGCCAACCAGTCCAGCAGCACCGTCTCCAGCTCGGTGCACGCCGGGCTGGTGGCCCACAGCATGCCCTGTACGCCGAGCCCGGAGCTGACCAGGTCGCCGAGCACGCTCGGCCCGGAGGTGTTGGCCGGGAAGTAGCCGAAGAAACCTGGGTGCTGCCAGTGGGTCAGCCCCGGCACGACGACAGCGTCCAGGTCGGCCAGCACCGCCTCGACCGGCTCGCCGACGGTGGGCGGTGCGGCCGGCAGCGCGGCGGCCACCGTGCCCGGCGGATCGGCGGAGACCACCGGTCGCTGCTCCAGGGTGGCCCAGTAGTCGGCGATCCAGTCGACGACGGCGTGGCCGGCACGGCGGAACTCGTCGGGATCCATGTGTGGGGCGTTCATCCGCACGAGTCGATCAGGCATCGATCGTCGGGGCAACCCCTGGCGCCACCCGTGTGGGGTCGCCTAGGGTGGCAGGCACCGGGCCGCAGCCGCGGAATCCGCACAGCTCCGGCCCGGTGCGCCACACCGCGGCATTTCCGACCCGTCCCGACCGGAAATGCCGTACCACCACCGGCACCAACGTTAGGCACCGTCCGGGTCGCGGGGGTGACGCTGACGTGAAGATCGTGTTTCACGCCGTCCGGCGCAGGCCACCCGCCACGTGCTCGGCGATCAACTCGTACGAGCGCACCCGGTCCTGCACGTCATAGACCAGCGTGGTCAGCATCAGCTCGTCCGCGCCGGTGCGTTCCTGCAGGTCGGTCAGCTGCCGACGGACCGTCTCCGGTGAGCCCATCGCCTGCCCGTCACGGCGCTGCAGCACGAACTCCCGCTCGATCTCGGTGTACGGGTACGCCGCCGCCTCCTCGGGCGTCGACAGCGGCTCCGGCCGCCCGGAGCGCAGCTTCAGGAACGACAGCGCGCTCGGCCCGGCCAGCCACTCGGCCCGCTCGTCGGTCTCGGCGCAGACCGCGTTGACCGCCACCATCGCGTACGGCTTGTCCAGCCACCGCGACGGCCGGAAGTTCTGCCGGTACAGCGCGAGCGCCGGCAACGTGTTCTGCGAGCTGAAGTGGTGCGCGAAGGAGAACGGCAGACCGAGCAGGCCGGCCAGTTGGGCGCTGAAACCACTGGAGCCGAGCAGCCACACCGCCGGCTGCTCACCCCGCCCCGGCGTGGCGATGATCTGCCCAGGCCGCTCCCCGCTGAAGTAGTTCATCAGGTCGTCCAGCTCACGCGGGAAGCCCTCGGCCGAGAGGCCCTCCATGGTGCGGCGCAACGCCAGCGCGGTCACCTGGTCGGTGCCCGGCGCCCGGCCGATGCCCAGGTCGATCCGGCCGGGGTGCAACGCCTCCAGCGTCCCGAACTGCTCGGCCACCACCAGCGGCGCGTGATTGGGCAGCATCACCCCGCCCGACCCGAGCCGGATCGTCGAGGTGTTCGCGGCCAGGTGGGCGAGCAGCACGGCGGGCGCGGAACTCGCGATCGCCGGCATGTTGTGGTGCTCCGCCACCCAGAACCGGTGATAGCCGAGTTCCTCGGTGCGCCGGGCCAGCTCGGTGGTGGCCTGCAACGCCGCGCCAGCGGTGGTGCCCTTGGCGACCGGAGCAAGATCAAGAACAGACATCGGTACGGTGATCACACGCTGTGCCAACCCCGCGGCCCGCGTATTCATTCCTGCTCAGCCCACCCCACGGGCCTGCTCGAAGATCAAACTGGTCTGCGTGTGCTGGACCACAGGGTCGACCGCCAGGTGATCCAGCACGAAGTCCCGCAACGCGTCCCCGGACGCGGCCCGCACATGCAGCACGTAGTCCTCCGCGCCGGCGACGTGGAACACCGACACCACCCCGGGCAGCCGTACCGACCGGGCTCGGAACGCGTCCACCGCGGCCCGCTCGTGCGCGGTCAGCCGTACCGAGACCAGCGCCTGCAACGGCAGGCCCAGCGCCGCCGGATCCACCTCGGCGTGGAACCCCCGGATCGCGCCCCGCTCGCGCAGCGCCCGCGTGCGCGTGAGGCAGGTCGACGGCGCGACCCCCACCCGATCAGCGAGAGCGTTGTTCGGCAACCGGCCATCCGCGGCCAGCTCGGCCAGGATCGCGCGGTCCACCTCGTCCAGGGCCGGGTACGGCCGCACATCGTTCGGCTCAGAGGGCATACCGCCATCCTCGCCCGAATCTGTCAGGCAATCCAGGGCCAGCAGCAGAATCATCTTCCGAGCCATTGCCCTTTCGCCGGCAGATGTTCGACGCTACCGGCATGACGACGGTGGACACCCGGGCCGTACACGCCGGCCGCGACGACCTGCGCACCCTCGGCGTGCACGTACCGCCGATCGACCTGTCCACCACCAACCCGCTGCGCTCGGTCGACGACGGCGGAGACTCCTACCAGCAGCTCGCCACCGGCGGTACCCCCGGGCCCGACACCAGCGCCGTCTACCAGCGACTGTGGAACCCGACGGTGGCCCGTTTCGAGACCGCCCTCGCCGAACTCGAAGGCACCGCACAGGCCGTCGCCTTCGCCAGCGGCATGGCCGCCCTCACCGCCACCCTGCTCGCCGCCGCCCGCAACGACCGCCGGCACATCGTCGCCGTCCGACCGCTCTACGGCGGCACCGACCACGTGCTCGCCACCGGGCTGCTCGGCACCACCGTCACCTGGGCCCGCCCCGACGAGGTCGCCGCCGCCATCCGCCCGGACACTGCGCTGGTCATCGTCGAGACACCCGCCAACCCCACCCTCGACCTGGTCGACATCGCCGCCCTCGCCACCGCCGCCGGCGACACACCGCTGCTGGTCGACAACACCGTCGCCACCCCCGTGCTGCAACAACCGGCCCGCCACGGCGCCACCCTCGTGCTGCACAGCGCCACCAAGAGCATCGGTGGACACGGCGACGTCCTCGCCGGCGTCGTCGCCTGCGACGCCGACTGGGCCGCCCGACTGCGCCAGGTCCGCGCCGTCACCGGCGCGATCCTGCACCCGCTCGGCGGCTACCTGCTGCACCGCGGCCTGCAGACCCTGCCGCTTCGCGTTCGCGCCCAGCAGGCCACCGCCGAGAAACTCGCCGGCTGGCTCGCCACCCACCCGGCCGTTCAGCGCGTCCACCACCCCTCGCTGCACGACCCGGCCGCGCTGGTCGGCCGCCAACTCGCCGGCCCCGGCAGCCTGCTCGCCTTCGAGGTACGCGGCGGCGTATCCGCCGCGGCCACCGTGGCCGGCGCCTGCCGGCTCATCACCCACGCGGTGTCCCTGGGCGGCGTGGACACCCTGATCCAGCACCCGGCATCGCTCACCCACCGGCCGGTCGAGGGCGACGCCAAGCCCGCTGGCGGGCTGCTGCGCCTGTCGATCGGGCTGGAGGACACCGAGGACCTGCGCGCCGACCTCGCCCAGGCGCTCGCCGCCCTGGGCTGATCGACCGTCAGGTCAGGTCGGGGCCGGCCAGCACCCGTCGGGGCGAACCCTCCCGCGCGACCCGCAGCATCGCCTGCCCGAGCCGGTCGGTGCTGGTCACGTGGTTGGGAAAGACCCGCCTGAGCACCGGGAACAGCGGACTGACCACCGCGTACAGCGCCCGGTACCAGCCGGTTCGCGATGTCACACCGTGCGTCGGCTGGATGTAACCCGGCCGCGCGGCGTACCCGTTGGGCAGCAACTCCTGCACCTCGTTCTCGGTACGCCCCTTGACCCGCGCCCACATCACCCGGCCCTGGCCGGTCGAGTCGGTGCCGACGCCCGAGACGTAGATGAACGTGACCTGCGGGCTCACCTCGGCGAACAGCCGCGCCGCAGCGAGCGGTTAGTCGTAACTGATCCGCGTGTACGCGGCCTCGTTCATCCCGACCGAGGAGACACCCAGGCAGTAGAAGCACGCGTCCACGCCGGCCAGGTCGTCGCGTACCGCGTCCAACTCGCCGACATCGGCGACCGTGACCTCGCGCAGCTTCGGATGCTGCTGCCCGGTCGGCGCCCGCCCGACGGTCAACACCTCCCGTACGTCCTCGGCGAGCAGGCACTCCCGCAACACGCCCTGGCCGACCATCCCGGTCGCACCGAAAATCACCACGCGCATCAGTTCTCACCCCTGTCGTCGATCGGGTTCCCCGGAAGATCCGTTCCGGGCCGGGGCAGCCGGGCCGACGGTCAGGACTTCGGGCCGACGTGCCGGTCCAGCGCGGCGACGGCCTCGCGCCGCGCCACCGACAGCGAGTTGCGCCGGTTCATCCGCCAGCCGATGCCGAGCAGGTCGAGCGCCCACTGGCAGAGCGCCATGATATCGGTCGACTCGTTGACGAACATGTATCGCGGGTAGACGTACGCCTTGCCCCGGACGGTCACGCGGTTGGCGAACCGGCAGCCGTCGGAGTGGAACAGACCGCGCAGGAAGTCGCCGGGGTGGTGCTGGACGATTTCCCGCTGCCAGTCGGCGAGCACGATCGGACGTTCGTGTTTCTTGCCGGGGCCGTGCTGAGGTAGCAGACATGGCCAGTGGCTGCCGTAACTCTGCACACCCACGCAGCCCTGCTTTTGTACCCGTTGCACCTTCGAGGCGAGCACGTCCTGCATCGCCCTGTCGCACAGCTCGATGAGGTTGGGCCAGGCGTCCGAGCAGTAGATGCGTAGCACCGGCACCCGAGCGGTGGTCACCAGGTGCCCGTCGCCGAGATAGAGACCGAGAAGATAGCTGTAAGCGCGGGGATCTGTCGGACTGTCGACACCCTCTCGGCAGCGGAAGCACCGCAACTGCGTGCCGTGCTGCTTCGGCTCGGGGCGGTCGTTGCACCAGTGCCAGACCGTTCGATACGGCAGGCCGATCTGGCGAGCGGTGTCTGCGACCGTGCCGCCGGCGAGAAAGAGACGCCGTGCGCGGGCTCGGACCTCAGGTGGATGCACGAGAGAATCCTCGAACATCCGTATGACAATTTTGAGTGCCCTCGGTGGGATTCGAACCCACACTGTATGGAGTTTGAAGCCATTGCCTGCTGCCAGTTGGGCTACGAGGGCGCTTCCCTGATTCGGCCCTGACAGGATACCCACTACGCTGAGGGCGGTGACACCCGGCCGGGCGGGTGCCGGGTTAAGACTGGTGGGGGTAGGGCTGGTGGCCGAGACGCCGACGGATGCCGAGCGCAGGCGGGTGCTGATCGCCGAGGACGAGGCGCTGATCCGGCTGGACCTGGCCGAGATGCTGGTCGAAGAGGGCTACGAGGTGGTGGGGGAGGCCGGCGACGGCGAGACCGCCGTCCGGCTCGCCGAGGAGCTGAAGCCCGACCTGGTCATCCTCGACATCAAGATGCCGATCATGGATGGGCTGGCCGCCGCCGAGCGGATCGCCGGCGCCCGGATCGCACCGGTGATCATCCTCACCGCGTTCAGCCAGCGTGACCTGGTGGAGCGGGCGCGGGCGGCGGGCGCGATGGCGTACCTCGTGAAGCCCTTCCAGAAGAGCGACCTGGTCCCGGCGGTGGAGATCGCGCTGTCGCGTTACTCGGAGGTCGCGGCGCTGGAGGCGGAGGTCGCGAGCCTGACCGACCGCCTGGAGATCCGCAAGACGGTGGAGCGGGCCAAGGGCGCGCTGATGACCACGTACGGGATGACCGAACCGCAGGCGTTCAAGTGGATCCAGCGCACGGCGATGGACCACCGGATGACCATGAAGGAGGTCGCCGAGCGGATCCTCGCCGAGACCGCCGGCGGCGAGGTGTCCCAGCCGACCGTCTGACCGGCCGGCGGGGGGTGCGTGCGAGGAATAGCATCGACCCGTGTCCGTACGACGGGTGGTCGCGGTGTTCGGCATCCTCGCGCTGCTGCTCGGCGGCTGCGACGGCTCCGGCACGCCGACCGACGCCCGGTCGACCGGTGCCGGGTCGACGGCGCCCGAGCCGCCTGCGCTTCGGCCGCAGTGGCAGTCGCTGACCCTGCCGGCGCCTCCGGGCGGGGCGGGTCGCCTGCTGCTGCGCGACGCGACGGCCTGTGCGGGCCGGTGGTTCCTGACCGGCGGCGTGGCCGACGCGTCCGGCGGCACCCGTCCGGCGGCGTGGACCAGCGTGGACGGTACGACCTGGACGGTCGTGCCGGTGCTCGCGGATTCCTTCTACGGCCGGCAGAACGTGCTCTCGTCGGTGGCCTGCCGCGAGGGCAAGGCGGCGGTGATCGGCGCAAAGGTCGGCGGCGCGCACGGCTATCCGCGGGTGAGCACCTGGCGGCAGCGGGCCGACGGCGCGCTGGTCGAGGTGCAGGCGTCGTTCGAGACGTACGGCGGGCCGAAGGCGGTGAACGTCTCGGAGTTGGCGGCCGGTCCGAGCGGTTGGTTGATCGTGGGCAACCGTACGGCCGGGGCGGCCTCCTGGGTGTCGCCGCCGCCCGCGGCCGAGTTCGCGCTGGTGGAGGGCGCTCCCGAGTTGGCCAGTGACGCGGTCGGGGTGACCTGGGCGTTCGACGCAGTGGCGGCGCCGCCGGGTTGGTTGGCGGTGGGTGGGCTGTTGCCGGCCGGTCGGATCGACCGTGATCCGGCGGTGTGGTCGTCGCCGGACGGCCGGTCCTGGCGGCGTACGGTGCTGCCGGGTGGCCCGGAGTACGAGGAGTTGCAGCGGGTCGCGCTGGTCGACGGGGTGCCGGTGGCGGTCGGGCTGCGGGGGGCGACGTTCGGCGCGTGGCGGCAGGAGCCGGGGGGCTGGGTTGCCGCCGGCGCGTTCGGGCGGCGGGCCGGCGCCGGGGTGCCCGCGGTGGCGGCGCTGGTCGCTGCCGGGGCGCAGCTGGTCGCCGTGGTCGCCGACGGGTCGCGGTACGCGGTGTGGGTGTCGGCGGATCGCGGTGGGTCGTGGCGGGAGGTCGCGATGCCGCTCGATGTGCCGGCGGGCGCCGATCGGGACGTGGCGCTGGTCGCGGTGGGTGACCGGTGGTGGTTGGCGTCGGACGATGGTGCGCGGGCCGGGCTCTGGTCGGCGGCCGGCGTGGGTGCCTGACCGTCGGGGTGGTTGTGCCGGGAGCCGGTTGGGTTGGGTAGTGCCGGGCTGTTTACGCAGGTCAATGGGCTTATCGGCGGGGTTCGACGTCTCGGGATGGATGCGGGCGACGTCCGACCGGGCGCGGATTTAAGGACCGATCGACGGATTACCTGTTACGGACATCGACCTGATTGCCCACGTCTTCGTAACGGTTTCGCAGACCCCGGCTCCAGGCCTTCCGGGACGGTATGCGGTGTCGGTACGCTCCGCCATCACGAGCCGTTACGCAGGGGCAGTCCCTGCGGGGTGGGTGGAACTGCGGGTCAGCTGCTGTCGCCGTCGCTTCGGGTCAGCCGCGTCCGCATCTGGAGGAGGTCAGGAAGCCGTGAGGCGAAGCTATGTACGGGCGCTGGGTACCGCAGCGCTCGCCGCGACCCTGGTGGTCGCGGCTGGTTGCCAGGATTCCGGTGGCGAGGGTGGCACCGCGTCCGGTGACTGTGGCGGCAAGATCGCGATCTTCGGCGCGTTCACCGGCGACAACGCTGGCCTGGTGATCCCGTCGCTGAACGGCGCGAAGCTGGCCGTCAAGCAGTTCAACGCGGCGAACCCGAACTGCAAGGTCACCATGCAGGAGTTCGACACCCAGGGTGACCCCGCGGTGGCGACCCCGTTCGCGAACCAGATCGCGGGTGACAACTCGTTCCTCGGTGTCATCGGTGGTCACTTCTCCGGTGAGTCGGACGCGACGATGCCGATCTACCAGGCCGCCGGCCTGGCGATGGTCAGCCCGTCGGCGACCCGGACCGACCTGACCCAGAAGGGCAACACGTCCTTCTACCGGGTCGTCGGCAACGACGGCACGCAGGCTGCCGCGGTGGCGACCTACCTGAAGTCGCAGAACGCGACGAAGGTCTTCGCGATCGACGACGGCAGCGCGTACGGCGCGGGCATCACCGAGGAGCTGGGCAAGAACCTGGGCCCGGTGCTGGTGAACAAGGACAAGATCCAGGAGCGGCAGTCGCAGTTCGACGCCACCATCTCCAAGATCAAGGCCGCCCAGGCGGACTACGTCTTCTACGGCGGTTACACCCGTGAGGCCGCCCCGCTGGTGAAGCAGATGCGCGCCGCCAAGATCACGGCCAAGTTCGTCGGTCCGGACGGTCTGTACGACCCGGCGTTCCCGCAGGGCGCCTCCGGTGGCGCCGAGGGCGCCATCATCACCTGCCCGTGCCTCCCGGCCGACAAGGCCGGCGGCACCTTCTCCGCCGACTACCAGAAGGAGTACGGCATCGCGCCGGGCTCCTACGGTGCTGAGGGCTTCGATGGCGCCAAGATCTACCTGGACGCCTTCAAGGACGGCAAGAAGACCCGGGCCGACATCCTGGCGTACGTGAAGGCGTACGACAAGCAGGGCGTGTCGAAGTACATCAAGTTCGACGCCAAGGGTGACGTCGACCCGTCGAAGGTTGTCATCTGGGCCTACCAGATCAAGGGCACGGCGATCGAGCCGCTGCAGGAGCTCAAGCTCAGCTGACGACACGGCACTTGAGTACGGCCGGGGTGTTGAACCCCGGCCGTACTCGATGCAAGGAGACCCCCCGTGAATTTCGACGAACTCATCGGCCACCTCGGCCAGCACACCGTCGACGGGTTGTCCAAGGGCGCGATCTACGCCCTGATCGCCCTCGGCTACACCCTCGTGTACGGCGTGCTGCGTCTGATCAACTTTGCCCACTCCGAGGTCTTCATGGTCGGCACCTTCGCGGTGCTGGGCGTGTGGAGCGCCTTCGGGGTGCAGAACAACCCGCCGATCGGCCAGGCCATCCTGTTCCTGGTCCTCGGTCTGATCGCGGCGGCGGTCGCCTCGGGCGGCACGGCGCTGGCGATCGAGCGGATCGCGTACCGTCCGCTGCGACGCAAGAACGCCCCCCCGCTGATCTTCCTGATCACCGCCATCGGCCTGTCCCTGGTGCTGGTCGAGGTCTTCGGCCTGCTGCTGCCGGACGTGGCCGGCACCGCTCTGCCGAGCCTGTTCGGCCGGCCGCGCCAGATCGTCGGCATGCCGACGATCATCCAGCAGGACACGCTCTTCACCATCGGCAACACCTCGGTCACGAACATCCAGGTGATCGTGTTCGTGGCGGCCGTGGCGATGATGGCCCTGCTGGACTGGTTCATCAACCGCACCCGGTACGGCCGGGGCGTGCGCGCGGTGGCCCAGAACCCGGAGACGGCCGCGCTGATGGGCGTCAACCAGGAGCGCGTGATCATGCTGATCTTCGTGCTCGGCGGCATGATGGCCGGCGCGGCCGCGCTGCTGTGGAGCATGCGGTTCGGTTTCACCCAGAACAGCATCGGCTTCGTGTTGGGCCTCAAGGCCTTCACGGCGGCCGTGCTCGGTGGCATCGGCAACCTGCGTGGCGCACTGGTGGGCGGTCTGTTCCTGGGCATCGTCGAGGTCTACGGCGCCACCCTGTTCACGTCGAGCTGGGAGGACGTGATCGCGTTCGTCGTCCTGATCGTGGTGCTGATGTTCCGCCCCACCGGCCTGTTGGGTGAGTCACTCGGGAGGGCCCGCGCATGATCGACAAGATCCGCACCGCAGACCGTCGCCGGGTCGGCGTGCTGACCTCGGTGGGGGATCGTTGGCGCGCGCTGCCCAAGTGGCAGCAGGCCATCGGCCTCGCCGCGTGCGTCGCCTTCCTGTACTACCTGCCGCTGCTTGGCATCCCCGGCCTGACCTGGCTGCGCACCGACTCGATCGCCGGTGGCAACAACTGGGCGGGTGTGCTGTTCATCTGCGCCATCTACGTGCTGGTGGCGATCGGGTTGAACGTGGTGGTCGGCCTGGCCGGCCTGCTCGACCTGGGCTACATCGGCTTCTTCGCGGTGGGTGCGTACAGCGTGGCGCTGTTCGGCTCGACCAACTCGCCGGTGGTGAAGTGGATCCAGCAGGAGTTCGACCTGCCGAAGACCTGGGCGGTGACCTGGGCGATCTGCCTGCTCCTCGCGATCGTGCTGACGATGATCTTCGGCGTGCTGCTGGGCTGGCCGACGCTGCGGCTGCGCGGTGACTACCTGGCCATCGTCACCCTCGGCTTCGGCGAGATCATCCGGATCGTGGCGCGCAACGCGACCGGCCTGACCAACGGTCCGCAGGGCATCTCGGCCATTCCCGGCCCGGAGGGTCCGCCGTCGGCGCAGAACGAGATCTTCGGGCTGATCGACGCCAAGCCGTGGTACTGGCTGGCCATCACGGTCGTGCTGCTGATGGTCTTCGCGGTTCGTCGGCTGGAGCGCAGCCGGGTCGGTCGGGCCTGGCTCGCCGTCCGCGAGGACGAGGACGCGGCCGCGGTGATGGGTGTCTACCCGTTCAAGTTCAAGCTCTGGGCGTTCGCCATCGGCGCCGCGCTGGGCGGGCTCTCCGGCTTCCTGTTCGCCAGCCGGAACGCGTTCATCGACCCGACCCAGTTCAACGCCAACCTGTCCATCCTCTTCGTCGCGATGGTCGTGGTCGGTGGCTCGGGGAACATGATCGGTGTGTCGCTCGGCGCCGTGCTGCTGGCGTACCTGCCGGAGCGGTTCCGGGAGATTGCCGACTACCGGTGGCTGGCCTTCGGTCTGGCCATGGTGCTGGTGATGATCCTGCGTCCGCAGGGCCTGATCCCGAGCCGGCGGCGGGCCCGCGAGCTGAAGGACCGCGCGGCAGAGGCAGAGGAGGCGCCCGCTCATGTCTGACCAGACCACCAGCACCGCGACGCCGAAGATCCCGACCCAGTCGGGGCCGCGCAAGGTGCTGCTCGAGGTCGACGAGGTCACGCTCCGCTTCGGCGGCGTGGTCGCTCTCGACAAGATTGATTTCCAGATCTACGAGGGCGAGATCCTCGGCCTGATCGGGCCGAACGGCGCCGGCAAGACCACCAGCTTCAACGTGATGACCGGTGTGTACAAGCCGACCTCCGGGGCGGTCCGGTTCGGTGGCCAGCGGGTGACGGGGCGCAAGCCGCACCAGATCAGCAAGCTCGGCATCTCCCGGACGTTCCAGAACATCCGGTTGTTCCCGGAGATGACGGCGCTGGAGAACGTCATGGTCGGGACGGACTCCCGGCACAAGACGAGCGTTCCGGGTGCGCTGTTCCGGCTGCCTCGGCGCAGGCCGAAGCCGCACGAGCTGCCGCAGGTCACCGCCGAGTCCGGTGTGGTCCGTACCTGGCAGGGGGTGCGCCGGTCGTTCGCCAAGGCGTTCGGGCTGTCCCGGCACATCCTGGAGGAGCGGGCCGCGGAGGCCAAGGCGTTGGAGTTGCTGCGGTTCGTCGGTATCGCCGACCGCGCCAACGACGAGGCCCGCAACCTGCCGTACGGCTACCAGCGCCGGTTGGAGATCGCCCGCGCGCTGGCCACCGAGCCGAAGCTGATCTGCCTGGACGAGCCGGCCGCCGGCTTCAACCCGGCGGAGAAGGAAGAGCTGCTCACCCTCATCCGGAACATCCGTGACATGGGCCTGACCGTGCTGCTCATCGAGCACGACATGCGGCTGGTCATGGGAGTCACCGACCGGATCGTGGTGCTCGAGTTCGGTCGGAAGATCGCCGAGGGTGCGCCTGCGGATGTCAGTCGTGACCCGCGGGTCATCGCCGCGTACCTGGGGGAGTCTCCCGATGCTGCTTGAGCTTGAGAACGTCAGCGTTGCCTACGGTCGGATCGAGGCGCTGCACGGCATCAGCCTGAGCGTCAACGAGGGTGAGGTGGTGGCCCTGATCGGTGCGAACGGCGCCGGCAAGACCACCACCATGCGGGCCATCTCCGGCACCCGGGCGCTGGCCACCGGCAAGATCACCTTCAACGGTGAGGACATCAGCAAGCTCCGCGCCGACCTGCGGGTCGTCCGCGGGCTGTGCCAGTCGCCCGAGGGCCGGCAGATCTTCCCCGGCATGACGGTGATGGAGAACCTGGACATGGGGGCGTACACCCGGCGGGACTCCGCCGGCATCGCCGCCGACCTGGACCGGGTGCTGACCCTCTTCCCGCGGTTGGCCGAGCGGCGCAAGCAGGCCGGCGGCACGCTCTCCGGTGGCGAGCAGCAGATGCTCGCCGTCGGGCGGGCGCTGATGAGCCGGCCGAAGCTGCTGCTGCTCGACGAGCCGTCGATGGGTCTGGCGCCGATGGTGATCCGGCAGATCTTCGACATCATCACCGAGATCAACGAGCAGGGCACCACCATCCTGCTGGTGGAGCAGAACGCCCAGCAGGCGCTCTCCCGGGCGCACCGCGGCTACGTGCTGGAGACCGGTCGGATCGTGAAGGAGGGGTCCGGTCAGGACCTGCTGCACGACCCGTCGGTCAAGGAGGCGTACCTCGGCGTGGCCTGAGCCATCCGATCACGAAGCCGGCCGGCGAGGTTTTCCCTCGCCGGCCGGCGCCGTTACGTGCGGGTGGGGCCGCGGCCGGCGGTGATCTTAGCCGGCCGCAGCCGCCAACTCAGTTGACGAAGTAGCTGAGGTACCAACCCCGCGTGCCGCCGCGTCCGGCGCCCTTCGGGTAGGTGGTGAGGGTGCAGTAGTGCGACTGCCACACCGCGCCCGCCGCGTGGCACTTGGCCTCCGTGGTGTATGCCGTGTTTTCGTCGGTCCGCCACACGCCGGCGTGCGCCGGGGTGGCCACGGCGACCACGCCGGTCAGCCCGAGGAACATCAGCGCCAGGGCGCGACCCATCGACTTCTTCATTTTGAAACCCCCGTGTCGAGTGAAGATTGTCGAAACCATAGCGGCAGCGCCGCCCCGCCGCTGCCCCTCCGCGAGGCGGCGGGCGGATCTGTCGGTCGTACGGACTAGAGTCGCTGCCGTGACAGCTACGACACCGCGCCTGCTCCTCGTCGACGGACACTCCCTGGCATACCGGGCGTTCTTCGCCCTGCCGGTGGAAAACTTCTCCACCACGACGGGCCAGCCCACCAACGCGGTGTACGGCTTCACCTCGATGCTGATCAACGTGCTGCGCGACGAGCAGCCCACCCACATCGTGGTGGCCTTCGACGTCTCGCGTCGTTCCTTCCGCACCGACAAGTACGCGGAGTACAAGGCCGGCCGCAGCGAGACCCCGACCGACTTCAAGGGCCAGGTGAGCCTGGTCAAGGAGGTCCTGGCCGCGCTGCAGATCCCGGTGGTCGAAAAGGAGGGCTTCGAGGCCGACGACGTCATCGCGACGCTCGCCTGCCAGGCCCGCGACCAGGGCATGTCGGTGCTGATCAGCAGCGGTGACCGGGACGCGTTCCAGTTGGTTGACGACCAGATCACCGTCCTCTATCCGCGCAAGGGCGTCTCCGACCTGGCCCGGATGGACCCGGCGGCGATCGAGGCGAAGTACGGCGTCGGGCCGCAGCAGTACCGCGACCTGGCCGCGTTGGTCGGTGAGACCAGCGACAACCTGCCCGGGATCCCCGGCGTCGGTCCCAAGACCGCGGCCAAGTGGATCACCACATACGGCGGGGTGGAGGGAGTGATCGCCCGCGCCGACGAGATCAAGGGCAAGGCCGGCGACAGCCTGCGCGAGCGGCTCGCCGACGTGATCCGCAACTACGAGATCAACCGTCTGGTGTCCGATCTGGAGCTCCCGCTGCGCCCGGAGGACACCCGGTGGACCGGTTGGGACCGGGAGGCCGTGCACCAGGTCTTCGACACGCTGGAGTTCCGCATCCTGCGCGACCGGCTCTACCAATATCTGGAGGCGGTCGAGCCGGAGGCCGAGTCCGGCTTCGACCTCACCGGCGAGGTGCTCACCGAGCCGGGCGCGTTGACCGGCTGGCTGGCCGCACACGCCCCGACCGGCACCTCGGTCGGGTTGGCCGTCAAGCTCGACACCGGCCCCAACCGTCGCCACACCGCGTCGGTCACCGGTCTGGCGCTGGCCAGCGCCGGTGGCGCGGCGGCCTGGGTCGACCCGGCCCGACTCGACCCGGCCGACGAGAGCGCGCTGGCCGGTTGGCTGGCCGACGCGCAGCGGCCCAAGGTGCTGCACGACAGCAAGCCGGCCGTGCTGGCCTGCGCCGCGCACGGCTGGGAGTTGGCGGGCATCATCCGCGACACCCAGATCGCCGCCTACCTGGCCCGCCCCGACCAGCGGTCCTACGACCTGACCGACCTGGCGCTGCGCTATCTGCACCGGGAGCTTCGGGTGGACGCGCCGGAGACCGGCCAGCTCACCCTCGACGGGCTGGGCGACGAGGGCGTGGCCGAGCAGAACCTCATGCTCCAGGCCCGGGCCACCCTCGACCTGGCCGACGCGATCGACGCCGAGCTGTCCCGCGACGGCGAGCAGTCCGCCCGGTTGATGGCCGGGGTGGAGCTGCCGCTGATGCGGGTGCTGGCCGGCATGGAGAGCACCGGCATCGCCGCCGACACGCACTATCTGTCCGAGCTGGAGGCCCACTTCGCCGCCGAGGTGAAGGCCGCCGCGCAGGGCGCGTACGAGGCGGTGGGGCGGGAGTTCAACCTCGGCTCGCCCAAGCAGTTGCAGGAGATCCTCTTCACCGAGCTGAGCCTGCCGAAGACCAAGAAGATCAAGACGGGTTACACCACTGACGCCGACGCCCTGCAGTGGCTCTACGCGCAGAACCCGCATCCGGTGCTCGCCCACCTGCTGCGCCACCGGGACGTGGCCAAGCTCAAGTCGACCGTCGACGGGCTGCTCAAGTCGGTCTCCGACGACGGCCGGATCCACACCACCTTCAACCAGACGGTGGCGGCGACCGGGCGGCTCTCCTCCACCGAGCCCAATCTGCAGAACATCCCCATCCGCACCGAAGAGGGTCGGCGGATCCGCCGGGCGTTCGTGGTGAGCGAGGGCTACGAGTGCCTGCTCACCGCCGACTACAGCCAGATCGAGATGCGCATCATGGCGCACCTGTCGTCGGACGACGCGCTGATCGAGGCGTTCAACTCCGGCGCCGACTTCCACGCCGTGACCGCCTCGTCGGTCTTCGGGGTGCCGGTCGACGAGGTAACCCCGGACCAGCGCCGCAAGATCAAGGCGATGAACTACGGCCTGGCGTACGGGCTGAGCGCCTTCGGCCTGTCCCAGCAGCTCTCCATCGGCGCCGAGGAGGCGCGCGGGCTGATGGAGAACTACTTCGCCGGCTTCGGCGGGGTGCGGGACTATCTGCACCAGGTGGTCGCGCGGGCCCGCCAGGACGGCTACACCTCGACCATCCTGGGTCGCCGCCGCTACCTCCCGGATCTGGTCAGCGACAACCGGCAGCGCCGGGACATCGCCGAGCGGATGGCGCTCAACGCCCCGATCCAGGGCTCGGCGGCCGACATCATCAAGGTGGCCATGCTGCACGTCGACACCGCGCTGGGCGAGGCCGGGCTGCGCTCCCGGATGCTGCTGCAGGTGCACGACGAGCTGGTCTTCGAGGTCGCCCCGGGCGAACGGGAGGCGCTGGAGGCGCTGGTCCGGCGGGAGATGGGCGCGGCGTACCCGTTGTCGGTGCCACTCGAGGTGTCGGTGGGCGAGGGTCGGGACTGGAACAGCGCCGATCACTGATTTGCGGTGGGGTGCCGGGGCAGCCCGACCCGCTCCGGGCGGTCAGGCTTGATCCCTGCGCGGGTCGGGCTGCCCCGGCACCCCTGACGTGGTCACCCTGATCACCGCCGTTCGGTGTTGTGATCTCAGGGTGGGGCTGGTCCTGCGGGTCGCCCCGGTCGGGGTTGGTTACTTGAGGGGGTCGTGGCCCCAGTTCATGAGGGACCAGCGCCACCTGGTGTCGCGCACGTTGCCGGAGGGACGTTGGGCCATGTGCCGGCGGACGTAGCCGACGACCTTGCGCATGTGCTTGTAGTCGCCCTCGGTCAGATCGGCCCGCTTGCGACGCAGCAGGTTGATGATCTTCCGGCCGGACTCGTGCCCGACCGACTCGCCGCCGCCGGAACGACCGCCCTTGTGCCAGCCCACCTGCTTCGACTCGTCGCTCTCCAGCCAGCTGGACAGCTCACCGGGCTTCATGTTCACCGCTTCGGTGAACTCCCGGTAGGTGTCCCGCCCGTCGTCACCTCTGCTCATGACGCAACGCCTCCGGGCGGTGGGCCACGTCGTGGCCCGTTCCGTCGCTGTGGACCAGGTACTGCGGGTCGTCCGGGGCCGCGTTGACGGCTCGCCCGCTGATCCGCGTCCGCTCGGTGATCTCCTGCGCGACCACGCCGTACGCCCGGCTGCCGTGGCTCGACCAGGAGACGTGGTCGCCCTTGTGGAACCTCTGCTCGGCCATGTTCCTCGTCTACCCGGCACCGCCGGGGCGAAACGACCGGCGGGCTACGGCGTGATCTCGGAGATCGGCAGCTTGATCTCGAACGGCTCGGTCAGTTCGATCACGTCCTCGCCGTCGGTGATCAGCTCGTACTGCCGCTCCCCGCCGGGACCCACCCGGTCGCCGATCCGGTACGCGTAGACGTGCACCGGATCCTGCTCGATCCGCCAGTAGAACGGGATGCCGGCGGCGGCGTACTCGCCGGGCTTGGCGAACCGGTCGATCCGCCGCGTACCCGGCGAGACGATCTCCACGGCGAGGACGACGTCTGCAGGCCGCAGCATGGATCGGGTGGGATTCATGCCGGCCCGCCGCAGCAGGACGTCCGGCTGTCGGCTGGTGTTGGAACTCAGTCCGACTCCGACTGCCTGGACGACCCGGAGGTCGACCGGCACATGCTGCAGCAGCCAGTGCGCGAGTAGTAACGAGATGTCTTGGTGGCCCAGGGTGGGGGAGGGTGTCACCTGGAGAACTCCGTCGACGAGTTCGACGCGGGGGGCGTCGTCCGGCAGGGCGAGCAGGTCCGCCAGCGTGTAGTCGGCACGCTGCTGCCGCATCGGGTCCGGACACCAGGGGCCAGGTGATGTCGGGATGGGCTCGGCGCTCATGGGGCGAGCCTACCGGCGATCGATGGGATGCGGGTCGGACCGCGCGTGCGACGCGCTCAGGCGGCGGGCCTCTCGGTGACGAAGATGGCGGTGCCGGGGAAGAGCCGCCCGCGCAGCGGGCTCCACTGCCCCCAGATTCCCTCGTGCCCCGCCGGCCACTCCGGCTCCACCAGGTCCAGCAACCGGAAACCGGCCCCGACCAGCTCGCGGATCCGGTCGCCGAGGGTGCGGTGCTGCTCGACGTACGTGGCCACGCCGGATTCGTCCTGCTCCACGTAGGGGGAGCGGTCGAAGTACGAGTGCACGGCGGTCAGCCCGCCCTCGCCCGGATCGTCGAGGAAGATCCAGCGCATCGGGTGGGTCACCGAGAACACCCACCGGCCGCCCGGACGCAGCACCCGGTGCACCTCGGCGAGCAGGGCCGCCGAGTCGTCCACGAACGGGATCGCGCCGAACGCCGTGCAGGCGAGGTCGAACGAGCGGTCGGCGAACGGCAGGGCGAGCGCGTCGGCCTGCACCAGCGGTACGCGTACCCCGGTGCGGTCGGCGGCGTCCACGGCGTGCCGCAACATGCCGGCGGACAGGTCGAAGGCGACCGGCCGGGCACCCTGGGTGGCCAGCCAGCGGGCGGCGGACGCGGCGCCGCAGCCCACCTCCAGCACCCGTCGCCCGGCCAGGTCGCCGAGCAGTCGGGCATCGGCCTCGCGCAGCCCCTCCGGGCACCAGACGAAGTCCACGTCGCCGAGGAACGCGCCGTGCTCGGCCTGGTAGTCGTCGGCGTCGCCGTCCCACCAGCCCCGGTTGGCCCGCCGGGCCTCGGCGTCACCGACCCGGCGCCGGGTCACCCGGCTGTCGTCATCCACCCGCTCACGCTAGGCCCCGCCGTGGCCCTCGCGGGCAGTGGGCCACAGCGACCCGCCGGGCCCGGCCGTGTCCCTCGTTCGGTGGTGCCGCTGGTGCCGCTGTGACGCACGAGACAACGGGGGTGGTTTCCGGGCGATTGTTCGGCTTTCGCAGGTCATCGCGCGGCGAGGAGACGGGAGGGCTTGCACGCTGTGGTAATGCGCACGGTAGGCTAGACGATGCGCTCGCGGATCGTGTGTCTCGGCAGGGAGCAGGTGCGCGGTCGACGGAGCACATCATGATCCCACTAGGCGATCGTTCGGTGTGCCCGGCGACGGATCCGCTGGCGCGAACAGGTCACTGCGACACCAGCCTGCTGTGACAACCCATCCGACCGGAGCAACCGCCCACATGACGAGCAGCATCGAGGCCCCCTCGAGCGCCACCCGGGTCACCCACGACGATCTCGGTTCCGAGGAGGCTTTCCTCGCCGCGATCGACGAGACCATCAAGTACTTCAACGACGGCGACATTGTCGAAGGCACCGTCGTCAAGGTCGATCGGGACGAGGTCCTGCTCGACATCGGCTACAAGACCGAGGGTGTCATCCCCTCTCGGGAGTTGTCGATCAAGCACGACGTGGACCCCGCCGAGGTTGTGACGGTTGGTGACCACATCGAGGCCCTGGTCCTCCAGAAGGAGGACAAGGAGGGTCGTCTGATCCTCTCCAAGAAGCGGGCGCAGTACGAGCGGGCCTGGGGCACGATCGAGAAGATCAAGGATGAGGACGGGGTCGTCCGCGGCTCGGTCATCGAGGTGGTCAAGGGCGGCCTCATCCTCGACATCGGGCTGCGCGGCTTCCTGCCCGCGTCCCTGGTCGAGATGCGGCGGGTGCGCGACCTGCAGCCGTACGTCGGGCGGGAGCTCGAAGCCAAGATCATCGAGCTGGACAAGAACCGCAACAACGTGGTCCTGTCCCGCCGGGCCTGGCTGGAGCAGACGCAGTCCGAGGTGCGCACCGAGTTCCTCAACAAGCTGCAGAAGGGCCAGGTCCGCAAGGGCGTCGTGTCCTCGATCGTCAACTTCGGCGCCTTCGTGGACCTCGGCGGCGTCGACGGTCTGGTGCACGTCTCCGAGCTGTCCTGGAAGCACATCGACCACCCGTCCGAGGTCGTCGAGGTCGGCCAGGAGGTCGAGGTCGAGGTCCTGGACGTCGACCTGGACCGCGAGCGTGTCTCGCTGTCGCTGAAGGCGACCCAGGAGGACCCGTGGCGGCAGTTCGCCCGCACCCACGCGATCCAGCAGATCGTGCCGGGTAAGGTCACCAAGCTGGTGCCGTTCGGTGCGTTCGTCCGGGTGGACGACGGCATCGAGGGCCTGGTCCACATCTCCGAGCTGGCCGAGCGCCACGTGGAGATCCCGGAGCAGGTCGTCCAGGTCGGCTCCGAGGTCATGGTCAAGGTCATCGACATCGACCTCGAGCGTCGCCGGATCTCGCTGTCGCTCAAGCAGGCCAACGAGGGCTTCGTCGAGGGCGAGGAGCACTTCGACCCGACCCTCTACGGCATGGCCGCGACGTACGACACCGAGGGCAACTACATCTACCCGGAGGGCTTCGACCCGGAGACGGGCGAGTGGCTCGAGGGGTACGACAAGCAGCGCGAGACCTGGGAGAACCAGTACGCCGAGGCTCGTCAGCGCTGGGAGGCCCACACCAAGCAGGTGCAGACCTCTCGCGCCGCCGACGCCGAGGCCGCTGCCAACCCGGCTCCGCCGGTCGCCGCTGCTGGCGGCACCACCTCCTCGTCCAGCCCGGCCCCGAGCCGGCAGGCCGAGGAGCCGGCCGGCACCCTGGCCACCGACGAGGC
Source organism: Micromonospora vulcania (assembly GCF_042658605.1). Taxonomy (NCBI): domain Bacteria; kingdom Bacillati; phylum Actinomycetota; class Actinomycetes; order Micromonosporales; family Micromonosporaceae; genus Micromonospora; species Micromonospora vulcania. The sequence continues at coordinate 516,407 of NZ_JBHSQS010000002.1, forward strand.
GCTCGCCGCACTGCGGGAGAAGCTCGCCGGCGGTAAGTGACCCGCTGAACGACGACGGGCCCCGTCTCCGCGATCTTCGGATCGTCGGGGGCGGGGCCTTCGCCGTGCCCCGAGCAGGCCGCCGCCGCGCCGCGCACAGCCGCCGCCGCCCGCAAGATCGCGCGCAAGATCGCGCACGATCCAGGATGTAGTGGGGTCGACGCCGCCGCGAGGCCACTAAAACCAGGATCGTGCGCGGTCGGGTCCGGGTTGGGCGCGGGGCGCGGCGGGGCGGGGCGCGGGGGCAGCGGGGCGGGGGCGGA